>NZ_JBIWGC010000004.1:465379-470275 GCF_044763335.1 Streptomyces sp. NPDC096105 | reverse complement strand
ACGGCGTCGTTGACGTTGATCGCCGGGAAGAGCAGCGTGCCGTCACGCTGCATCTCGTACAGGCGGTGGACGCCCGTCGTGGTCTCCTCGGTCACACCGCGGATCTCGGAGGACAGCTGGGTCCACTTCTGCGGGTTCTCGGCGAGGGTGCGGTTGAGCAGTTCCAGGATGACCCGGTGCTCGTCGGACTCGGCGGTGTCCGGGGAGGGCGCCTTGCCGTCCTTCTCGTACTCCACGCCCTTGTGGACGAGGAGCGTGGCGTCGCCGCCGTCGTCCAGGATCATGTTCGGGCCGCCGGTGGGGCTGTCCGGCCAGGTCAGCGCCTGCTCCGTGCACCACCAGTACTCCTGCAGCGTCTCGCCCTTCCAGGCGAAGACGGGGACGCCCCGCGGGTTGTCGGGCGTGCCGTCAGGGCCGACGGCGATGGCGGCCGCGGCGTGGTCCTGGGTGGAGAAGATGTTGCAGGACGCCCAGCGGACCCGCGCGCCGAGCGCGACGAGGGTCTCGATGAGGACGGCGGTCTGCACGGTCATGTGCAGGGAGCCGGTGATCCGGGCGCCGGCCAGGGGCTGGGCGTCGGCGTACTCCTTGCGGATCGCCATCAGGCCGGGCATCTCGTGCTCGGCGAGGGTGATCTCCTTGCGGCCGAACTCGGCCAGGGAGAGGTCGGCGACCTTGAAGTCCTGTCGGTTGTCGACAGTCGTCATTGCGAGCTGCTCCTCGGGGTTGGGGCGAGGTGGGTACGGCTGGTCTGCGCGGCGGCGGACACAGGGGTGCCCGAGGAGGGCACAGGCATGCCCGCGTACGCGCAGCGCAGTCCGTCGGAGGCCCTCTCTCCCTCGGCCGGTCCGCGGGGGACCGCCCGACCGCCATCAGCAGCGACGTCTGGCTCCGTCCCAAGCTACACCGACCGGCCGGGCGGTCCCCAGTCCAGCCGCGAACACATCAAGCCGTTCCGGTGCCGCGGTGCGGTCCCGGAACGGCCTGACGGCGGGATCGGGGGTCAGTGCCCGGCGTCCGGCTGGGCGGGGCCACCGGGCGTGGCTTCGATGTCGGGCCCCTTGGCGGCCGCGGCCTCGCTGAAGATGTCGGGCTCGAGGTAGATCACCCGGGCGATCGGGACGGCCTCGCGGATGCGGACCTCGGCGGCGTCGATGGCGACGGCGATCTCCGCGGCGGTGTCGTCGTGCCGGACGGCGATCTTCGCGGCGACCAGCAGCTCCTCCGGGCCGAGGTGGAGGGTGCGCATGTGGATGATGCGGGTGACGGTGTCGCCGTCGACGACGGCGGCCTCGATCTTGCGGGTCTCCTCGGAGCCCGCGGCCTCGCCCAGCAGCAGCGACTTGGTCTCGACGGCGAGCACCAGGGCGATCAGGATGAGCAGGACGCCGATGCAGAGGGTGCCGATGCCGTCCCAGACGCTGTCGCCGGTGGCGAGCGCCAGGCTGACGCCGCCGAGGGCCAGGATCAGACCGACGAGCGCGCCGAGGTCCTCCAGCAGGACGACCGGCAGCTCGGGCGCCTTGGAGTGGCGGACGAACTCCTTCCAGGAGCGTTTCCCGCGCAGGGCGTTGGACTCCTGGATGGCCGTGCGGAAGGAGAAGCTCTCGGCGATGATCGCGAAGACCAGTACGCCGACCGGCCAGTACCAGTGCTCCAGCTCGTGCGGGTGCTTGATCTTCTCGTAGCCCTCGTAGAGGGCGAACATGCCGCCGACCGAGAAGAGCACGATGGAGACGAGGAAGGCGTAGATGTACCGCTCGCGGCCGTAGCCGAAGGGGTGTTCCGGCGTCGCACGGCGCTGCGCCCTCTTGCCGCCGACCAGCAGCAGTGCCTGGTTGCCGGAGTCGGCGAGCGAGTGCACGGACTCGGCGAGCATCGATGAGGAGCCGCTGAAGACGAACGCCACGAACTTCGCTACCGCGATCGCGAGGTTGGCGACGAGTGCCGCGACGATCGCCTTGGTGCCCCCTGAAGCGCTCATGTGTTTCGGGTTGTCCCTTCGTACGCCGTGTGGATCCTGGGCGGGCGTGTGCGCACGCCGCCGGACGTGGTCCGTGCTGTGACGGTGGGCCATTGTTGCAGCCCCGGCCGGCGACGGCGCGTCAGATCCTCGTCACGGATCGCTCAGAGGACGACGGTGGCCCGGAAGACGGTTCCGGTACCCGAGACCTCGGCCTTCTCACCCGCGGGGACGAAGACGGAGTGTCCGGGCGTCAGGTCGTGCTCGCCGGCCCGGACGGCGCCGGCGGTGCAGAGCAGGATCTGCGGGGCGCCCCGGGTGAGGTCACGGGCGGGGGCGCCCTCGGCGAGGACGTAGCGGGAGAGCCGGAACTCGTCGGTGGGGGTCTCGTAGACCTCCTCGCCGTCCGGGCCGGCCTCGGGGCGGAGCACGGCGGGGTCGGCGGCCTCGAAGCGGACGATGCGCAGCAGTTCGGGGACGTCGACGTGCTTGGGGGTGAGGCCGCAGCGCAGGACGTTGTCGGAGTTGGCCATGATCTCGACGCCGAGGCCGTCGAGGTAGGCGTGCGGGACGCCGGCGCCGAGGTACAGCGCCTCGCCGGGCTGGAGCCGGACGTGGTTGAGGAGCATCGCGGCGATGACGCCGGGGTCGCCCGGGTAGTGGTGGGCGATGCCGGCGTAGGGCGCGTAGGGGCCGCCGAGGCGGTCGCACGCGGCGGCCGTCTCCGCGACGGTGCGGGCCATCTCGCCGGGGTCGGCGGTGAGGACGGCGGTGAGCACCTCGCGCAGCGCCGCCTCCTCGGGGCGGGCGTGCAGCAGGTCGGCGTACGGCTTGAGGGAGTCCACGCCGAGGCCGGCGAGGAGTTCGGCGGCGCGCAGCGGGTGGCGGAAGCCGCACAGGCCGTCGAACTCGGTGAGGGCGCAGATCAGTTCGGGTTTGTGGTTGGCGTCCTTGTAGGTGCGGTGCGGGGCGGTGATGGGGACGCCGCGGCGCTCCTCGTCCTCGTAGCCCGCCTGCGCCTGGGCCAGGTCGGGGTGGACCTGGAGGGACAGCGGCGAGCCCGCGGCGAGGAGTTTGAGCAGGAA
This sequence comes from Streptomyces sp. NPDC096105, assembly GCF_044763335.1. Lineage (NCBI taxonomy): Bacteria > Bacillati > Actinomycetota > Actinomycetes > Kitasatosporales > Streptomycetaceae > Streptomyces > Streptomyces sp. NPDC096105. Next base: position 467,227 of record NZ_JBIWGC010000004.1, on the reverse strand, counting down.
CGGCAGGCGGGGGCCGAACCTGGCGACCGCGGCGGCGCCGAGCTCGCGCTCCGGGTCGGCGCCGATGACCTCGGCGAGGGTGCCCCGGCCGGTGCGCGAGGGCGCGCCGGGGTGTGCTCCCATCCACATCTCCGCCTGGGGTTCGCCGGTCGGTTCGGTGCCGAGCAGCCGCGGGATGGCGGTGGTGGAGCCCCAGGCGTAGGGGCGGACGGTGTTGTCGAGGCGGTCCATGGGGCTCTTCGCGTTCCTTCTGCCGGTTCTCGTGCGGGCGCGCGGGGCCGGGCGCCCGCGCGGGGGTCAGGGGGCCTCGGGCATCATCGGGGTGCCGAGGCGAGCGCCAGGTAAACGGCGGCGAAATCGGTGACGGCGATCAGTTCCGCGAGGGTCTCCAGTTCGCCGCCCTCCTCCGGTTCCAGCTCGCTGATCGGCGTGTCGTGGGTGAGGGCCAGTTCGCGGGCGGCGGGGGCGGCGGTGAGGCCGCCGAGGGGCCGGTCGCGGAGCAGCACCACGCGCGCGCGCAGGGCGGGCGGCTCCTCCACGCGGTCGCGGAAGAAGTCGTCCGGGTCGGCGCCGGCGGCGAGCGGGCCGGCGAGCAGGGCGCTGTGCGCGGCGAGGGCCTCGGGCAGTTCGGCGACGACGGCAGGGGTGCCGGACAGCTCGGCGAGCGCGGCGGCGAACCGCCGGCCGGCCGGTCCGGCCGAGACGCCCTCGGTCCACACGACGGGCAGCGCGTCGGCGAGTTCGGCGGCGAGGGTCTTGGCCGCGTTGCTGTAGGTGGCGACGGCGGGTCCGCAGCGTTCGGCGACGGCGTCGAGGCGGTCGGCGACCTTCTGCAGGGTGTCCGGCGGCGCGGTGAGCAGGCCGGTGCGGTCCAGCAGGGCGAGCAGCGGGGTGAGCAGCGCCCACAGCACTCCGGGCGCGGAGGCGGCGAGGGGTTCGTCGTGGTCGTAGGGCGCGACGGCCATGGGGACGAACAGGCCGTGGCTGCCGGCGACGGACTCGGCGAGCGGGGTGCCGGCGGGGGCGACGGCGACGACGGTGAGGCCGCGGCGGTACGCCTGCTCGCAGAGCAGGGACAGGCCCGGCTCGGTGCCGTCCGGGGTGGCGATCAGCAGCAGGTCCACGGAGCCGGCCCAGCCGGGCAGTTCCCAGCGCAGGGCGCCCGCGGCGGGTGCGACGCCGGTGGGGGCGAGGCGGGTGACCGGGCTGCCGGCGCCGGCCAGGGTGCCGAGCAGGTCGGCGGTCTGGGTGGCGGCGGCGCCGGGTCCGGCGATGAGCACGGCACGGGGGCGGCCGTCGGGCTTCAGGTCGCCCACCCCCGCCTCGGCGGCGTGCCGTACCGCGGTGCGCACGCGGGCTCCGGCCTCGGCGGCGCCGCGGAGCAGGGCGCGGTGGTCGGCCTCGGCGAGGCCCTCCGGTGAGTCGAGCAGCGATTCGTCGAGCATGGGCGGCAGGCTCCGATCGGCGGGGCGTCGGCGGTACGCGGGGGCTCCGGGCGCGCGGCTGCGGTTATCGCGGGCGGCGGGCCTCGTCGACGAGGAGGACGGGGATGCCGTCGCGGACCGGGTAGGCGAGTCCGCAGTCCTGGCCGGTGCAGACCAGCTCGGTGTTCCGCTCCTCGAGGGGGGAGTGGCAGGCCGGGCAGGCCAGGATCTCCAGGAGGCCGGCTTCGAGAGGCATGAGGGTCCCTTCGCTGGTGGATGTGCTGGTCAGGGTACCGCCGGTGAGGGGCGTGCGGCGGGTCCGGGGCGATCCGCCCCCGACCCCCCCCCCCCGGCCGCCCGGCGCCCGTCGCGACCCCCCGATCACCGCGCGGGCCGCCTCGCCGTAACGGCAGACACTGGGCAC